>DASUCV010000003.1 GCA_036275915.1 Candidatus Polarisedimenticolaceae bacterium
GTGGTGTGTGGTCAGGCCCTGAATCGTGTGTGAAGAAACCACCCCTCTGACTTCGGGTGGAAATTCGGTAGCTGTCCCCTTATTTCCTCGCGCCCAGCTCGAGCTGCAGCAACCGCATGAAATCTTGCGCGTTCGTGACGACGCCGAACGCCTGGTGCGTGCCGCGGTCCTTGAGCTTCGAGACGAGGAACTCGGTCTGATCGACGCAGATCGTCGTGATCTCGCGGATCGAGCCGTCGGGCGCCGCGCAATACGTCGGCAGCATGTTCCCCGCCGCGATCGAGTGGAGTGCGGTCGCGACCATGACGACCATCGTCGCGCGCGCGGTGTGCTCGCGCATCGCCGCCTGGCAGGCGAGGGCGTCGGTCATCGTCTCGGGGAGCGGGCCGTCGTCGCGGATCGAGCCGGCGAGGACGTACGGGGTGCCGCTCACCGTCAGCGCGTGCATGATCCCGCCGCGGATGCGGCCGGCCTCCACGAGCGCCTTGATCGAGCCGGCTTTCTTGACCTCGTTGATCGCGCGCATGTGCATCGCGTGGCCGCCGGCCTGCCCCGAGCCGTCGGCCTTCATGCCGAGGGTCGAGCCGAAGAGGGCGGCCTCGACGTCGTGCACGCCGACCGCGTTCCCGGTCAAGACCGCGTGCGCGAAGCCGTGGTGGATCATCCACTCGAGCGCCTCGCGCCCGCGGGCGTGGACGAGCGCGGGGCCGACGACCCAGAGCACGTACCCCTTGGCGCCGCGGTTCTCGAGGAACTTCTCGAAGATCGCCTCGTAGTTGACCGGCTTCTCGCGGCTCACCTCGGACGACATGAAGGCGAACGCCTCGGCGTGCGTGACGTCGGCTTCGTCCTCGAACCCCTTGTCCCAGACGAAGACTCCCTCGGAGCCGTCCTCGGCGGTCGCGATCGCGACGAGGTCGCCCTTCTTCACCGACCGGAACTCCCGCACGTCGAGACGCTCCGATGCCGGTTCCCAGACGAGATGCGCGTCCATCCTGGGGCGGCCGGGCATGCGCCAGCGTCCGCCGATCTTCACGTACGTCGGATGGTTCGTCGTCGACATGAATCCGTCGGGAAGCGTCGCGTCCTGAGGCGCCGGGGCGAAGCGGCACTCGGGCGCGCCGTCGAGGCCGAGGACGCGAAAATCGGGAGGGCGGTAGGACATCGTCGCTCCGCTGGCGGCCCCGGGGAGAGGCCACTAGATTACGTGGTCAGGAGGCCCTGATGAGCTCGTCCAAGAAACTCCACTCCGAGAGCGAGCGCGAGTCCCTTCGCGTCGCCGAGGCCGCGCGGCAGACCGAGTGGACCGAGCCGAGCTTCCTGAAGGAGATCTTCCTCGGCAACCTCCAGATGCACCTCATCCGGCCCATTCCGGATGCGATGAAGGAGCGTCCCGAGTTCACGGCATTCTACGAGCGGTTCAAGGCATTCCTGCGCGACCGCGTGCGGCCGGGCGAGATCGACACGACCGGTGAGTACCCGCCGGAGGTCATCGACGGTCTCCGCCGCCTCGGGGCCTTCGGCATGAAGATCCCCACCGAGTACGGCGGCCTCGGCCTGAACCAGGTCGAGTACGGCCGGATCATGGAGCTGCTCGGGAGCTACGACGGGAACCTGTCGGCGCTCCTCTCCGCGCACCAGTCGATCGGCGTCCCGCAGCCCGTGAAGATCTTCGGCACGCCGGAGCAGAAGCAGCGGTTCCTGCCGCGCTGCGCCGCCGGCGCGATCTCGGCCTTCGCCCTCACCGAGGAAGGGGTCGGTTCCGACCCGTCGAGCCTCGCGACGACGGCCGAGCTGACGCCGGAGGGCGACGCCTACATCCTCAACGGGACGAAGCTCTGGTGCACGAACGGGACGATCGCCGAGCTGCTCGTCGTCATGGCGCGGCACCCGGGCACCAAGAAGATCAGCGCGTTCGTCGTCGAGGCGTCGTCGCCGGGGATCACGGTCCTCCACCGCTGCAGGTTCATGGGGCTGAAGGCGCTCGCGAACGCGGTCCTCGGCTTCGAGAACGTCCGCGTCCCGAAGGAGAACCTGATCGGCCGGGAAGGCCAGGGGCTCAAGATCGCCCTCGTCACGCTCAACACCGGCCGGCTCGCGCTCCCCGCGGGGACGACCGGCGTCGCGAAGGTCGCGCTCGAGACCTGCCGCGTGTGGTCGGGCGAGCGCATCCAGTGGGGCCAGCCGATCGGCAAGCACGAGGCGATCGCCCACAAGATCGCCGACATGGCCGCGAACGGCTTCGCGATGGAGTCGGTCTCCGACCTCGCGTCGCGCATGGCCGACCGCGGCGGCTACGACATCCGCCTCGAGGCGGCGGCCGCGAAGGAGTGGAACACGGTCACCGGCTGGAAGATCGTCGACGAGACGATCCAGGTGCGCGGCGGCCGCGGGTACGAGACGCAGCAGTCGCTCGAGGCGCGAGGCGAGACCGCCTACGCCGTCGAGCGCACGATGCGCGACTACCGGATCAACCTCATCTTCGAGGGCAGCTCGGAGATCATGCACCTCTTCATGGCGCGCGAGGCGGTCGACCGGCACCTCCAGGTCGCCGGCAAGATGATCGACCCCGACGCGTCGTTCGGGACGAAGCTCGCGGCGCTGCCGCGGATCGGTCTCTTCTACGCGTGGTGGTACCCGACGCGGTGGATCGGCTGGGGCCGGTGGCCGCGCTACCGCCGCTTCAAGAAGCTCGCACCGCACCTGCGCTTCGCCGAGCGCGCGACGCGGAAGCTCTCGCGCGAGATCTTCCACGGGATGATCGTCCACAAGGCGAAGCTCCAGCGGCGCCAGGCGTTCCTCTTCCGTACCGTCGACGTCGCCATGGAGATCTTCGCGATGGCGGCCTGCCTCTCGCGCGTGCGTACGATGCGCGAGGAGAAGCATCCCCACGCCGCCGAGGCCGCCGCGCTCGCCGACCTGTTCTGCCGCAACGGCAAGCGGAAGATCCGCCGCCTCTTCGGCGAGCTGTGGCGGAACGACGACCTTGCCAAGTACCGGCTCGGCCAGAGCGTCCTCAAGGGCGAGCACGTCTGGTTCGAGGCCGACACTTTGGGCGCGCTGCCTCACGCCGTCCTCCCGGGCACGGAAAAGGTCGGCGCCACCGACTGACCTCTCGCTTATCCTCTGGCGGGGACAGTAACCAAGTTTTTCTTACACGCGAACTGCGCGTGTAAGAAAAGCCTGGTTACTGTCCCCACTGGGGGGAGCGATGGAGCGACGGCAAGTCCTCAAGGTTCTCGGGTTGGCGGGCGTCGGCTCGGCGGCGTTCGGGCGCGCGCTCACCGTCCTGGCGGCCGACGCGCCGAAGGTCTCGGAGGCGATGGTCTCTCAGGCCGAGTGGATCTCCGGCATCAAGCTCACCGACGAGCAGCGCAAGATGGCGCTCGAGGGGTTGAGCGACGCCGACGCTGGTTACGAGAAGCTTCGCGCGGTGGCGATCGCGAACTCGGTGCCGCCGGCGTTCACGTTCGACCCGGTCCGCGGGATCGCGACCCCTCGTCCGGCCTCCGCCCGCCCGTCGGCGCCGAAGCTGCGCCCGCGTCCCCTTCCCGCGTCCAAGGACCAGATCGCGTTCTCGCCGGTCGCCGTCCTCGCGGAGTGGGTGCGCACGAAGGCGATCTCTTCGACCGAGCTGACGAAGCTCTACCTCGCGCGGATCGAAAAACTCGACCCGCAGCTCCACGCCGTCATCACGCGGACCGACGACCTCGCGCTCAAGCAGGCCGCGGCGGCGGACGCCGAGATCGCGAAGGGGCGCTACAAGGGACCGTTGCACGGCATCCCGTTCGGCGCGAAGGACCTCCTCGCCGCCAAGGGCTACCCGACGACCTGGGGATCGGTGCCGTTCAAGGAGCAGCGCATCGACGAGAACGCGACGGTCATCGACCGTCTCGAGGCCGCCGGCGCGGTTCTCGTCGCGAAGACCGCCGTCGGCGAGCTGGCCTGGGGTGACGTCTGGTTCGGCGGCACCTGCCGCAACCCGTGGAAGCTCGAGCAGGGATCGAGCGGCTCGTCCGCGGGATCGGCTTCGCTCACCTCGGCCGGGTGCGTCGGGTTCGCGATCGGCACCGAGACGTGGGGGAGCATCGTCTCGCCGAGCACGCGGTGCGGAACGACCGGCCTCCGGCCCACGTTCGGGCGGGTGAGCCGCGCCGGCGTGATGGCGCTCTCGTGGACGATGGACAAGGTCGGCCCGATCGCGCGCTCGGTCGGCGACTGCGCGCTCGTCTTCGACGCGATCCACGGCGCCGACCCGAGGGACACGTGGGCGCGCCAGGCGGCGTTCTCGTGGCCTCAGGAGCGGCCGCTCAAATCGATCCGCGTCGGCTACGTCAAGTCGCTCTTCGACGCCGACTACACGAAGTTCGCCGACAAGGACGAGGACAAGAAGCCGTACGAGGAGTGGAAGACGTTCGACGCGCGCTCTCTCGATACGCTCCGCTCGATGGGCGTCGATCTCAAGCCGATCGAGCTCGACTTCTCCGTGCCGATCCCGCCGCTCTCGGCGATCCTGAGCGCCGAGGCCGCGACCGCGTTCGACGTGCTCCTCCGCGACGGCCGCATCGACACGCTCGTCCGTCAGACCGCCGACGCGTGGCCGAACGTCTTCCGCCAGGGGGAGATGGTGCCCGCGGTGGAATACCTCCGCGCGCAGCGCTTGCGGACGATCGTGCTCCACGAGATGGCGAAGATCATGGAGCCGATCGACGTCTACGTCGTCCCCTCGTTCGGCGGCGACAACGAGCTGCTCACGAACCTCACCGGGCATCCGGCGGTCGTCGTCCCCAACGGCTTCCGCTCGACCGACGGCACCCCCACGAGCATCACCTTCCAGGGCCGGTTGGACGAGGACGACGTCGTCCTCGCCGTCGCGCAGGCTTACCAGCAGGCGACCGACTTCCACACGAAGCACCCGGCTCTGTGAAAAAAGCAGAATGTCCCCATTCACAGACTTCCGCTGATCTCGCGCACATCGGCCGGCGTCGTGCGGCAACAGCCGCCGACGAGGCGAGCGCCCGCATCGACCCACCGAGGAACCCAGCGAGCCCAATCGATCGGATGCCCTCGCGGAATCCATCGCCGCCCGACGGCATCCCACACGTCGCCGCGGTTCGGATAGGCGACGAGAGGCTTCGACGTGGCGGAACGTATCGCTCGCAGGAGCGGCAAGGCGCGCTCCGGCGGTACGCAGTTGACGCCGACGGCGACGACGCGATCGGAACGCGAGGCCAAAGCAGCCGCCTCCTCGATCGCGCTCCCGTCGGCGAGGTGCTCCTCGTCGCGTGCCTGGAGCGAGATCCACGCCGGTGGGGCGCCGGTCTCGCCGAGCAACCGCACGATCGCCTCGATTTCTGGAAGCGAGGGGATCGTCTCGAACGCGAGCAGGTCGGCGCCGCTGTCCTCGAGGAGCCGGAGCCGCGGGCGATGCCAGGCGGCGAGCGCTTCGACCCCCAGATTGAAAGCGCCGCGGTATTCCGAGCCGTCCGCCAGAAACGCGCCGTAGCTTCCGATCGACGCCGCCACGAGCGCCCCGGGCTTTCGCGCGTCGCGCTCGCGGACAGCGATCGCCACGCCTTCGACGATCGCCCGCCTGGCCTCGTCTTCGGTCACGCGGCGCGCGACGAACCCGGGGATCGTCGCCTGGTAGGTCGCCGTCGTGATCACGTCGGCTCCGGCATTCAAGTAATCGCGGTGGATCGAGGCAAGGATCTCCGGCGCGTCGAGGAGCGCGCGCGCCGACCAGAGCCGGTCTTGCAGGGCGAAGCCGCGTGCCTCGAGCTCGCTGGCGAGGCCCCCGTCGAGGACCAGGGGTGTGTCGCGATCGAACGGGCCCATGGGTCGCATAGAATAGGACCATGCGCAGACTTTGGACGACTCTCATGTCGGTCGCGGTCGCCGGAGCGGCGGTCACGGCGGCCGACACACCCACGGACTTTCAGCAGGTCGAAAAGGCCTGGCGCGAATCGCGAGAGAAGCGTCTCAAGAGCCCGGGCGGCTGGCTGACGCTCGTCGGGCTCGCGTGGCTCCAAACGGGGGAGAACACCGTCGGCTCCGATCCGGGGAGCGTCGTCGTGCTCCCGGAGAAAACGCCGAAGCACGCGGGCGTGCTCGTGCTCGCCGACGGCAAGGTGACGCTCAAGCCGGCGCCCGGCTCCGGCATCACGATCGACGGCAAGCCGGCGGGGGAGCAGGTCCTCAGCGACGACGCGGCCGCGCACACCGACGTCATGAACATCGGCGCGGTCAACTTCTTCGTCATCAAGCGCGGCGAGCGCTACGGGGTGCGCGTCAAGGACCCCGACGGCCCCGCCCGCACGGGCTTCAAGGGGATCGAGTACTTCCCGGCCGATCCGAAGTGGCGCGTCGAGGCTACGTTCGTCCCGTACGGTACGCCGCACACGATGCAGATCCCGAACGTCCTCGGCGAGACCGAGACGATGGACGCGCCGGGTCTCGTCAAGTTCAACGTCGACGGGAAGGAGTACTCGATGGCGCCCGTCATCGAGGACCCGAAGGACCCGTTGCTCTGGTTCATCTTCAAGGACCAGACGAGCGCGAAGGAGACCTACGGCGCCGGCCGGTTCCTCTACGCGGAGATGCCGAAGAACGGGAAAACGATCATCGACTTCAACCAGGCTTACAACCCGCCGTGCGCCTTCACGCCGTACGCGACCTGCCCCCTCCCGCCGAAGGAGAACTGGCTTCCCGTCCGGGTCGAGGCCGGCGAGAAGGCCTACGCCGGCGGTCACCACGCACCGTGAGGTTTGACAGCGCCCGAACGCCGGTCTAGCTTCGATCGTTCGCTGCGTTGCGAACGTCCGAGGGGAGATTCCACCATGATCCGACCGATCGTTCTCGGCGTCACCTTGGCCTGCACGGCCGCGCTCCCGGCGCGCGCCGCGCTCCGCGTCGTCGCCACGACCTCCGATCTCGCCGCGCTCGCGGGCATGGTCGGCGGCGACAAGGTGGTGGTGACGAGCTTGGCGAAGCCCAACCAGGATCCGCACGCGGTCGACGCGCCCGGCGGGGCGAAGGCGCTGGCCGACGCCGACGTCCTCATCGAGAACGGCGGCGACCTCGAGCACGCCTGGCTTCCCGCGCTCGTCGAGGCGGCGAAGAATCCGAAGATCGCGATCGGAGCGAAAGGCCAAATCAATGCGGCCGAGGGGATGCAGCTCATCGATCCGCCCGAGCACCCCGACCGTGCGCACGACCCGCACCCCGACGGGAACCCGCATTTCCTGATGAGCCCGCTCGCGGCGCTCAAGGTCTCCGAGCACATCGCGGAGAGCCTCTGCGTCCTCGACGCGCCGTCGTGCGCCACGTTCCGAGGGAACGTGGCCGCGTTCAAGGACACGCTCGACAAGAAGATGCTCGAGTGGATGCGCGTCCTCGCCCCGTACCGGGGGTCGGCGATCGTCAGCATGCACGCGAGCTGGAACTATTTCGCCGCGCGCTTCGGGCTCGTCGCCCAGACCGCCGACGCCGCGAAGCCCGGGAAGGCGCAGGTGTTCGTCGTCGAGCCGTTCCAGCAGCGGCCGACGGCCGAGACGATGGCCGCGCGCACCGGGGCGGTGGTCGTGAACGCCTGCCAGTTTCCCGGATGCCTCCCCGGAACCGACGGCGACTACGTCGCCCTGATCGACGCCGACGTCAAGGCGATCGCCGCGGGGTTCAAGGCTGCCAAAAAGTAGACGGTCCCGCGGGTTTGACACCGCGGATTTCTCGGTCTAATTTCCAGCCGCCATGAGGTCGATCGCACACCAGCCACGCCGCAGCGCCCTCGGCTCGGCGGTCGCACTCGTGCTGGCGTGCCTCTGGATCGCGGCCCCGCTCCACGCGCACGAGTCGATGGCGCCGGGTCTGCACGACGCGACCCCTCGAGGCTGCCCTCACAAGGCCGATCAAGGACCCTGCTCCCTCTGCCGTCTCGCCCAGGACATCTCTTCGCCGGCGCTCACGGTGCAACGCCTCGCGACGCCCGAGGTTCGCTCCGAGAGCGAGAGGGCGACCTACGCGGCCGAGCCGAGGGGCCGATCCCAGCGCGCCGACGCCGCTCGCGCTCCGCCAGCCCGCCTCCTTTCTCACGTGGCCTGACCGTTCCCCTCATCTCGCCGCCGCGTGCGGCGCCGTTCCGTTTTCGCACCGCCACGTCCTTCAGGAGGGCACAGGCTGATGCCTCGCCTCGTCCGTTCGCTCATGCCGGGCCTCGCGCTCGTCGCGACCGCCCTGATTCCGCATGCGTCGTCCGCCCAGGAGACGCCCGCCCCCGCCCCCGCCCCCGCTCCCGCGCCGATCACCGTGGTCTCCGGCGCCGGGGGCAAGAACTACCTCAACCTCTCTCTCGACGTCCTCGTCGCCGCCGGCGCATCGACGGAGCCGGATGTGGGCGAGCTGCAGACCGGAGGTCATGATCCGGCCCAGCGCGGCTTCACCCTTCAGAACCTCGAGATGGTCCTGGACGGTGCCGTCGATCCGTACTTCAAGGGTCAGGCGAACCTCGTCATGCAGATCACCCCGGACGGCGCGACGACGTTCGAGCTGGAAGAGGCCTACGGGCTGACGACATCCTTGCCCCACAACCTGCAGGTCAAGATCGGGCAGTATTTTTCGGAGTTCGGGCGGATCAATCCGACGCACCCGCACACCTGGGACTTCGTCGATCAGCCGCTCGTCTCGGGGCGGATGTTCGGGCCCGACGGGCTCCGGAGCCTGGGCGCAAGGTTGTCGTGGCTCATGCCGGTCCCGTTCTACTCGGAGCTCATCGTCGGCATCCAGAACGGCCACGGCGAGACGCAGACGAGCTTCGGATCGGTCGCCGGCGAGACCCAGTTCGGCCGGCCGATCGTGAGCGACGACGTGCACGCCCTCTCGGACATGCTCTACGTGCCGCGATGGGACGGGTCATTCGACATCGGCGACAACCAGACGATGGTCGTGGGCGCCTCGGGCGCCTTCGGTCCCAACGGGACCGGGCCCGACGCAATGACCGAGATCGGCGGCGTCGACTTCCTCTGGAAGTGGAAGTCGCCCCGCGCCGACAAGGGGTTCCCGTTCGTCAAGATCCAGGGCGAGGCGATGTGGCGGAACTACGACGCCGCCGCGACGCCGCTCCTGCCGGCCGCGGTCTTCCAGGATCACGGGGCGTACGCGCAGGTCGTCTGGGGGATCAAGCCGATGTGGACGCTCGGCTTCCGCTACGACACGGTCGGCGGCGACGTCGGCGACGACCCGCTCGACCCGCGCTTCGCCCCTCGCGATCGCGCCTCGGTCGAGGCGACGTGGTACATGACCGAATACTCCAAGCTGCGCGCGCAGTACAACTACGACCGCCGCGGAGGCGGGTTCGACGACGCCAGCTCCGTCTGGCTCCAATTCGAGTTCATCCTCGGCGCGCACGCCGCGCACAAGTTCTGAAAGGTGCCCACCATGACGTCACGTACGGGTCTCATCCTCGCGTTCCTCCTCGCCGGAGTTCCGGCGAGGGCGGCGCTCCACGTCGTCACCACGACGCCGGAGTACGGCGCCATCGCCTCCTCGGTCGGCGGCGACAAGATCTCGGTGTCGGTGCTCGCCAAGCCGACCGAGGATCCTCACTTCGTCGACGCGAAGCCGAGCCACATCGTCACCTTGAACCGCGCCGACATGCTCATCGAGGGCGGCGCCGACCTCGAGGTCGGCTGGCTGCCGCCGCTCCTCGAAGGCGCGCGGAACTCGAAGATCGCCGCGGGCGCGCCCGGCCACGTGCGGGCGAGCGAGGGGATCCAGCTCCTCGACGTCCCCGCGGTCCTCGACCGCTCGCAGGGGGACATCCACGCCGCCGGTAACCCGCACTTCATGATGGACCCGGTCGCGGCGGGGAAGGTCGCGGCTCACATCGCCGATGCGCTGTGCGCCGTCGACTCCGGACCGTGCGCCGGGTACAAGAGCAACCTCGCGGCGTTCCAGTCGAAGCTCCAGGCGAAGATGACGGAGTGGCAGGCGGCGCTGGCGCCGTTCAAAGGCACGGCGATCGTGACCTATCACCCGACGTGGAAGTACTTCGCCGCGCGGTTCGGCCTCGTCTCGGAGCTGTACCTCGAGCCGAAGCCGGGGATCCCGCCGTCGCCGCCGCATCTCGCGGAGGTCATCCAGAAGATGACCGCAGGGAAGATCCGCGTGATCCTCGTCGAGCCGTTCCAGTCGCGGAAGACCGCCGAGGCGGTCGCCGAGAAGACCGGCGGGCTCGTCGTCGACGTCTGCCAGTTCCCGGGCGGCCTTCCCGGCACGGCCAACGACTACATCGCGCTCCTGGATGCCGACGTGAAGGCGATCGTCGCCGGCCTCCAGGCCAAGTAGGAGACGCGCATGGCCGAGATCTTCCACCTGTGGCTGTGGCCTCTGCTGGCGCTCCTCCTCCTGCCGGGCCTCCTCGTCTACTTCGGGCTGCACGTCGTCGAGCGCGGGGTGATCTTCGTCGACCTGGCGCTCGCGCAGGTCGCGGCGCTCGGCGTGTGCGTCGCCATCGCGCTCGGCGCGCACCCGGGCCACGATGCGCTCCCGTACGTCCTCTCGCTCGTCTTCACGCTCTTCGGCGCCGCCCTCTTCGCCTGGTCACGCTTCGACCACCCGCGCGTCCCGCAGGAATCGATCATTGGGATCATTTACATCGTCGCCGCGGCCGCCTCGACCCTCGCGCTCAGCCACTCGGCGGAGGGGGACGAGGAGCTGAAGAACCTCCTCCTCGGCAACGTGCTTCTCGTGACCAAGCCCGAGGTGCTCCGCACGTTCGGCCTCTTCGCCGTCATCGCGATCGTTCACGTGCTCCTGCGCGACAAGTTCATGATGCTGACGTTCCGGGAGGACGAGGCAAAGGCGAAGCGGGTCGCGATGCGGACCTGGGACTTCCTCTTCTACGCAACGTTCGGCCTGACGGTCGTCAGCTTCGTCCAGATCACCGGGGTCTACCTGGTGTTCTCGTACCTCATCGTCCCTTCGGTCTGCGGCGCGCTCCTCTCGGCGGACATCCGGACGCGTCTCGTCATCGGCTGGGCGATTGCGTTTCTCGCCGGGCTCTCGGGTCTGCTGCTCTCGGTCAAGCTCGAGTCGCTCGACCTGCCGACCGGCCCCACGATCGTCTGCTGCTTCGGCGTCCTGCTCATCGCCTGCGCGATCTTGATGCGCCTTCGCACCGGGCGCCGCGCCTGAGGCCACAGAGGGGACAGCTTCCAAAACTCACCCAAACAGAATTCGTCTGGGTGAGTTTCGGAAGCTGTCCCCTCTCGGTTACTGTCCCTTCGTCAGGTCTGACGGGACGACGGGACGGGAGAGGATGTCGAAGAACTTCCGAGCGCGGTCGGGCCCGTCGCCGATGTAGGCGCGCACGACGTCCTCGCCGAGCGAGTAGTTGAAGACGTACGAGCGATAGGTCCGCGCGAAGTCGATCGACTTCTTCGAGCGCTCCTCGGTGACGAGCCCCCACTTGCGAATGAACTCGGCGACCTCGGCGTCGGGCTTGCCGTTGTCCAGGAGCATGCGCGCCGCCTCGCCGCTCACGTAGCGGAGCGGCTTCATCGCGTCGCGGATCGCGTCGACGGCGGCGATCGCCTTGGGATCGACCCCCGACGCCTCGGCGATCGGTCCTGTCAGCGTGCGGCGCCGCTCCTCCGGGGTGAACACGATGTCGATCCCGGCGTTCGCGCTGCCCTCGGCGAGGAGCGACTGCGGCGAGTAGAGCGGGTAGACGGTGTACTCGACCCAGCCCTTCCCCTTCACGAGGTTCCGTTCGAGGAGGACGTTGTAGACGTGGTGGCCCGGGTAGCCCTCGTGGCACATCGTGCCGAGGAGGTTGTTCGCCTCGACCGGCAGGTCGGTGTTGAGCTCGATCCGGCTCTTGTAGTTGCCGAGGTACCAGTTGTACGCGCCCCACGGCTTCCCGGTGACGAGCGCGGTGACGAACTGCTCGCCCTCCGGCAGCTTGACGAACGGCGCCGTCGCGGTGCGCGCCGCCTGGAGCGCCGCCGCGAGAGCGGGAGCGATCTTGTCGTGAGGGATGTAGACCGACCTCCGCATCGCCTCGATGCGCGGTCCGAGCGGTCCCTTGCCGGGGACGAGCGCTTCGAGCTTGCGCTGCGCTTCCTCGAACTCCGCGGCGTCGTGATGCGGAGGGTCGGCGTCGTAGAGGACGCGGCACTCCTCCGCGAGCGTCATCTTCTCGCCGGAGAGGCGGCGGAGATGCCCTTCGACCGCGACGAGCTGCTTCTCGAGATACCGCTTCCTATCGGCCGGACCGCCGGCCTTGCCGAGATCGGCTTGAAGCGCCCGCGCCTGCGCGAGCAGCTCTGGCAGGGGAGTCGGCGCGCCGCCGGCGGCGACGGTCTTCCACGCGGGCGGCCCGTAGTAGGCGTCGACGTAGAGGTCGTCATGCCGCCCGACCGCAAGGACGAGCTTCACATATCGTTCGGCGACCGCGTCCAAGGCGGAGTCGACCTTCGGCGGCGCCGCCGAGCCGGCGCCTCCTCCGCCGCACGCGGCGAGCAGGATCATGAGCGGGGTCCAGGCCAGCGGCGTTCCCTTGAAGTTCATGGACGCTCCTCGAGGGTGTAGCATCGCACGCATGGACGCACCGTGGATCAAGTTCTACGAGCCCGGCGTTCCGAAGTCGATCACCTACCCGACCGGGAACCTCACCGACCTCCTCGACAAGGCAGCGGCCGAGTTCGCCGACAAACCGGCACTCGCGTTCTACGCCGATCCGAAGCTGCCGCCTTCCCGGATGACCTACCGCGCGTTCCGCGACGCCGTCCTCCGGCTCGCGACCGCGTTCTGGCAGCTCGGGATCCGCAAGGGCGACCGGGTCGCGATCATGCTCCCGAACTGCCCGCAGTTCCCGATCACCTTCTACGCGCTCCTCCGCATCGGCGCGATCGCGGTCAACACGAACCCGCTCTACGTCTCGCGCGAGATGAAGGAGCAGTTCGGCGACTCGGGTGCCGAGACCGTCGTCCTCCTCAACCTCTTCTTCCCTCGCCTGCGCGAGATCCGCTCGTCGACGAAGATCAAGCGGGTCGTCGTCGTCGACGTCGCCGAGACGCTCGGCTTCCCGTGGCGCAACATCGTCCACTTCGTCCAGAAGAAGCACGGCGAGTACGTCGAGGTCCTTCCCGAGAACGACATCTTCTTCTGGCCGCGCCTCGTCGCGAAGCATCCGCCGACGCCACCGGACGTCGCGGTCGCGCCGTCGGACGTCGCCCTGCTCCAATACACCGGGGGGACGACCGGAACGCCCAAGGCCGCGATGCTGACCCACGCGAACCTCATCGCGAACACGCTCCAGATGGCCGCGTGGTTCCAGAAGGCCGAGCGCGGGCGCGAAGTCTTCATGGGCGCGATCCCGTTCTTCCACGTCTACGGGATGACGACCTGCATGCTCTTCGGCGTCTACGCCGGCGCCGAGATCGTCATGGTGCCGAAGCCGCGTCCGATCGAGCTCGTCATGAAGGTGATCCAGAAGAGCCGCGCGACGATCTTCCCCGGCGTGCCGACCCTCTACACCGCCATCAACCACCACCCCGACGTCGGCAAGTACAAGCTCGGCTCGGTGAAGCTGTGCATCTCCGGCGCGGCGCCGCTGCCGCTCGAGGTCGCCGAGACGTTCGAGCGGATCACCGGCGGCAAGCTCGTCGAAGGGTTCGGGATGACCGAGTGCTCGCCGGTCGCCATGTGCAACCCGCTCTACGGCCAGAGGAAACCGAAGAGCATCGGGCTGCCGGTCCCCGACACCGACGCGAAGATCATCGACATGGAGACGGGCGCCACGCTCCCCGCCGGTGCCGAAGGGGAGCTCGTCCTCCGCGGGCCCCAGGTCATGCCCGGCTACTGGAAGCGCCCGGACGAGACCGCGCAAACGATCAAGAACGGCTGGCTGCACACCGGCGACGTCGCCACGATGGACGCCGACGGCTACTTCTTCATCGTCGACCGCAAGAAGGACATGATCGTCGCCTCCGGCCTCAAGGTGCTGCCGCGCGAGGTCGAGGAGGTCCTCTTCCTCCATCCGAAGGTCAAGGAAGCCGCGGTCGCCGGCGTGCCCGACCCCTATCGCGGCGAGACCGTCAAGGCGTTCATCGTGCTCAAGCCCGGCGTCACCGCAACCGCCGACGAGATCGCGGAGTTTTGCAAGCTCCACCTCGCGTCGTTCAAGGTGCCGCGCCAGGTCGAGTTCCGGACCGAGCTGCCGAAGACGCCGATCGGCAAGGTCCTCCGCCGCGTGCTCGTCGAGGAGGAGCGCGCGAAGCAAACCCCGGTGAAGCCGAACTAGGACAAACGGGGCTCCGCCCGATAGAATCCAAGGCCGATGGACTCCGATTCCGACGACGGGATGCCGCTCCGTCCCAAGATCGTGCTCGTCGCGGCGCTCGTCGCCGTGATCGTGGCCATCGATCTCGTCACCAAGGCGATCGCGGAGGCGAACCTCACTGACGCGCCGACGATCCACCTCCTCGGCGACACCATCCGGATCGGCTACGTGCTCAACTCGGGGGTGTTCTTGAGCCTCGGGCACGAGCTGTCGCCCACCCTCAGGTTCTGGCTGTTCGTCGTCGGCGTCGCCGGCGTGCTCGCCATGCTCCTCGGGCTCACGTTCAAGGACCCGCGCTTCCGCCGTCCCGAGGTCGTTGCCGTGGCGGCGATCGTCGGCGGCGGCCTCGGGAACCTCTGGGACCGGATCCAGCTCGGCGTCGTGCGCGACTTCATGAACGTCGGGATCGGGCCCTTGCGCACCGGCATCTTCAACGTCGCCGACATGGCGATCACCTTCGGCGGGATCGCGCTCCTGCTCCTGCCGCTCCTGCGCCGGAAACGAAAGCCCGAAGCGCCCGCGTGATAGCCTCGCGCGCGTGACCGACCCTGACGTCGCCGTCGCCATCGACGATCTCGAGCGACGGGGCGTTCTTCTCGCTCCCACGGCCGCGGCGCTCCGTCGCGTCGCGACCGGCTCCCTGATCTCGGTGCGCGAGGAGCTGCGCTTCCTGCTCTGGGCGGGCGTCGCGCTCATCGCGGCCGGCGCCGGGCTGCTGGTCAAGGTCAACCTGGAGCGCATCGGGCCCGTCACCGTGGCCGCCGTGCTGGGTGCCGCGTCCGCCTTGTGCCTCGCGTGGGCCTGGCGGCGGTCGCCTGCATTCACTTGGGGCGAGACGTCGGCCGAGGGATTCGCCCTCGACTACGTCCTGCTCCTCGGCGCGCTTCTCGCCGCCGCGGATCTCGCGTTCGTCGAGGTGAAGTTCACACCGCTCGGCGCGGCGTGGCCCCGGCATCTCCTCGTCGTCGCGGTCGCGTACGGTGCGCTCGCGTTTCGGTTCGACTCGAAGACCTTGTTCTCGCTCGCGCTGACCTCGTTCGCCGCGTGGCGCGGCGTTTCTTTGACGCGCGTCTCCGTGCCCTGGGACGCGCCCGTCGAGGATCGTCTCGTCGTCGAGGCGCTGATCTGCGGCGTGATCTTCCTAGGAGTCGGCGGTCTCCTGGAGCGGACGCGTCGCAAGGCTCACTTCGAGCCGGTGGCGGCATGGCTCGGCTGGCTCCTCATCGCCGGGACGCTGATGTCCCGGATCCTCCGCGACGTCGAGGCGTACCCGCGTGTCGGGGTCACGCTGTACGCGTTCGCGCTCGCCGGATGCGGAATCGTGCTCGCGGTCTTCTCCTGGGAGGAGGCACGCATCGGCCGCTTCGCGCTGGGGGTCGGGGCCATGGCGTTCGGACTCTGGGGAATGACCGCGGACATGCTCGAGGGCGCCGGTGTCGTCGTTCAATCGCTCGTCGTCATCGTCCTCGCGGGACTGACCCTGGGCGCGATCCTCCGCGCGCAGGCGCTCATGAAGCGTCGACAATGAGACGCGATGCCGTGGCGGCGGATCGTACGTTCGCCGTACGCGAAGCCGCGGCCGCATGGCACAAGTCCGGAACGATCGATGAGCCGACGCGGCGCACGATCGAGGCGGATTATCCCGACGATCGACGCCGGTTGAGTCTCGGCCTCAGGATCGTCGCTTGCCTCACGACGCTCGCCGGCGGAGGTGCCGTCGTCGCGCTCATCGGCGAGGTGCTTCGTCCGGGCGATGCGGCCGTCTTCGCCGTCGCAGCGCTCCTCTTCATCGGCTTCACGGAGCTGCAGATCGGGCGATGGCGCCGTGCACAGGCAGGGACCGAATACGCGACGGCGATCCTGGGAGCCTTACTCGCGTGCGCGTTTCTGGCTTCGATCGAGGATTTTCGTTTCTCACGGGGGACGCTGCCGCTCTTCGCTCTCTGCTGGGCCGTCGCCGCTTGGCGTTGGGGCTTCGCTTTCTTTGCGGTCATCGCGGAGCTGATCGCCATCGGGGCGCTCACGGACGCCCATCACGCGCGCGGGGGCTGTCTCGTCATCGGTGCGGCGTCACTGACGACGCTGCTCACCTCGCACCGGTTCTGGAGGCTCGCACCATCGCATCGCCGCGCGCTGGATTGGTCGGCGACGCTGGGCGTCGTGGCGGGGTACGCCGCCTGCAACGTTTACGTCCTCGACACGCTCGGCATCGAGCCGATGCAAGGCCACGTGCCGCCGGCCGACTGGGTCCGTGTCCTGGCGATCCTGGCGACGGCGCTCGTCCCGCCCGCGCTCCTCGCGCTCGGGGTCCTCCGGAGACACCGGACCCTTCTCCTCCTCGGCGCGCTGACGACCGCGGCGTCGCTCGCGACCATTCGCTTCTACGTGCACGTGGCGCCGCTGTGGGTCGTCCTCACGTTGTCCGGGACGGCCTGCGCCGGTCTCGCGGTCGGAATCAAGCGCTGGCTGTCGCGCGGTCCCTCGAAGGAGCGGGGCGGGTTCACGGCGGAATCGCTCCACGTCGACCGGCGGGCCCTGCAGCTCGCCCAGGCGCTAGCCACCATCGGGTCGCTCGCGCCGAAGCCGGTGCCGGCGGGCGAGCGCCCCGGGTTCGAAGGGGGCGGGGGATCGTCCGGCGGAGGGGGCGCGCAGGGCCGATTCTGAGCGGATCTGCTGGTAGAATCTCGCGCATGCCCGACAAGACATTGATGGAGATGACGTTCGGCCCGTCCGGACGTATCGACGAGGCCCTCTCGGAAGGTGCCAGGAGCCTGATCGGCTCCGAGATCCTCAAGATCGCCGCCGAGATTCGCACGCTCGTCGCATCGGGCAAGCAGGTGTGCAACCTCACCGTGGGCGACTTCAACCCGCGGTACTTCCCGATTCCCGCCGCGCTCCTCGAGGAGATCCACGGAGCGCTCACGCGCGGCGAGACGAACTATCCGCCGTCCGACGGGATGATGGCGCTGCGGCAGGCGGCGGCCGACATCACCGCACGGGAGTACGGCGTCCGTTACCCGATCGAGTCGGTCCTGATCGCCAGCGGCTCGCGCCCGATCCTCTACGGCGCCTACCGCTGCGTCGTGAACCCCGGCGACGTCGTCGTCTACCCGGCGCCGAGCTGGAACAACAACCACTACTGCGTGCTCACGCAGGCGAAGGCGATCGACGTGCCGACGCGCGCCGCGGAGGGGTTCCAGCCGACGCTCGCCGATCTCGCCCCGCACCTGGGCGCCGCGCAGATGGTCGTCCTCAACACGCCGCTCAACCCTTCGGGCACGGCGATGCAGGCGAGCCACCTCAAGGACATCGCGAAGGCGATCGTCGCCGAGAACGAGAAGCGTGCCGCGGCAGGCCGCCGCCCGGTCTTCCTCCTGTTCGACCAGGTCTACGGCTCGCTGACGTTCCGGCGGATCAAGCACGAGCACCCGGCCGCGCTCGTCCCCGAGATCGCGCCGTGGCTGATCACCGTCGACGGCATCTCGAAGGGTCTCGCGGCGACCGGTCTCCGCGTCGGCTGGCTCCTCGCCGCGCCCGACGTCACCGCGCGCATGCGCGACCTCATCGGCCACGTCGGCGCGTGGGCGCCGCGCGCCGAGCAGGTGGCGACCGCGAAGTTCCTTCAGAACGAGGTCGCGGTCCACGCGTTCCGCAAGCAGATGAACGCCGCGCTCGAGCAGCGCCTCGAGGCGCTCTACGAGGGCTTCAGCGCGATGAAGGCCGACGGCTTCCCCGTCGATTGCATCCAGCCGCAGGGCGCGATCTACCTCTCGCTGCAGCTCGACATCGTCGGCAAGACGATCAAGGGCAAGCGCATCGCGACCAACGAGGAGATCCGCCGCCTCATCCTCGAGGAGGCCGGTCTCGCCGCCGTCCCGTTCCAGGCGTTCGGCCTCATGGAAGAGACCGGCTGGTTCCGCCTCTCCGTCGGCGCCGTCTCGATGGACGAGATCGCGCAGATGCTCCCGCGGCTCCGGGAACTGCTGGGATAGTCGACAGTCAACAGTTGACAGTCAACAGTAGCGTCGACTGTGAACTGTCAACTGTCGACTTCCCGTCAGTGCCCGACCTTCAACGTCGGATCGAGCGGATCGATGCGCCGGTAGCCGGCGTCATGCATCGGCGTGATCGAATCGACGCCGGTGAGGTCGTCGTGGACGGTCGCCTGACCGAAGACGCGGCCGGGCCCGTAGCCGACCCAGATCACCTCGACCGATCCCGCGGTGAAGCTGCCGTTCGAGATGTAGCTCGCGACGGCTTCCGACTGGCTGCCGTGCGGTGGGATGACGAAGCGGTCGGACGACGCCACGACGTTGCCGGCGACGTCGTAGAAGAGGACCTTGACGTGGCGCGGGTGACGCGTGCCGTTCTTGAGCGCGAGCGTGAGACCGGTCGCCGAGGCGTACGGGACGATGAGCCGCCCGACCGTGAGGTCGGGCCGGTTGCCCTGCACCATGACGACGACCGTGATGACCGAGCCGGCTTCGCCGGTCATCTGAACGTCGAGCGCCGCGGATCCCTTCGGCAGCGCGATCGACTTGGCGATCAGGTCGACCGCCTTCGTGAAATCGGCTGGACCGGCGACCTGGACGCCGTTGATCGTGATGCTGGCGCTCGAGGTGCGGTTGCCGTCGCCGTCGCCGTTCTGGATCCAGACCATGGCGTTCAGGGCGACCGGGACGTCGAACTGAGCCGTGTAGTCGTCGGACGGCGCGTCGGTCCGTTCGTAGCTCTCGGGGCCGAACAAGAGCGGAACCTGGGCCGCGTGCGCTGCGCCGACGGCGCAAACCAAGACGAGAGCGATCAGAGCGAGCTTCCGAAACATCACGAGCCTCCTCGCGCCGGCCGCCCCCCCGTAATACAGGCGCCTGCTACGTTCGACTCGGTCCGAGTGGGGAAGGTTTAGCGCGGAGGAACCGGCTGGCTCGGGCTCTCGCCGGTTTCGAATTCGATACCTCCGAACGCCCGGGCGGCGACGTTGTAAACGGCGGCCAGGAGCATCGCCGTCAGGGCCCCGAACCCGCCGTAGAGGACCGGGAAGAAGATCACGGCCCCGACGCCGAAGAACATGCTCATGGCTCCGGCGGCCCGGTTGCCGTCGCCGAGCATGCCGGCCATGCCGCCGATCACCGAGAACAACGCCACGATCGCGCCGATGAAGAAGCCGAGGCAGCCGTAGACGACCAGCGCGGTCTTCCCGACCGAGAGCACGCCGACGCTCTTGAGCACCTTGGTCACGGATCCCCCGGAAGGGTTGGTACCGGCGCGTGGATTTGAACCACGGACCTAGGGATTATGAGACCCTCGCTCTACCCCTGAGCTACGCCGGCCCGGCTCGAAAGCCCGTGAACGATAGCAGGAGCGGCAGCGAGGCGAAAGGCCGCCGCAAGACGCTATAATCTCGCCCCTCAGGGAGATCGCGTGCCGGAAGACATCGCCTGTCACATCTGCGGCAAGCTCGAGAAGGACACGAGCTTGCTCAAGTGCCCGATCTGCTTCAAGCACGTCTGCGGCGAGCACGCGTTCCACTACAGCGGCCGCGTCTTCTGCGGGAAGCACTGCGCGGACTACTTCTTCTTCGCCGATCCCGAGGACTGAGCCGGTGTTCCCGACGACGCGCCCTCGGCGCCTCCGCCGCACGGCCGCCCTCCGGGCGATGGTGCGCGAGACGCGCCTCACGCCTTCGGATTTCATCTACCCGCTCTTCGTGAAGCACGGCCGCGGCGTGAAGGCCGAGATCGCCTCGATGCCGGGCCAGTACCACTTCTCTCCCGACACGCTGGTCGAAGAGGTGGGGGCAGCGCGGAAGGACGGTGTGAGCGCGGTCCTTCTCTTCGGGATCCCGGATCACAAGGACGAGAAGGGCTCCGAGGCGTGGAGCGACGGCGGCGCCGTCCAGGTCGCGGTGCGCGATCTCAAGAAGGCGTACGCCGACCTCCTCGTGATCACCGACGTCTGTCTGTGCGAGTACACGAGCCACGGCCACTGCGGCGTGATCGCGGACGGGTCGGTGAAGAACGATCCGACGCTCGAGCTGCTCGCGAAGGCGGCGCTGTCGCACGCGCGGGCCGGGGCGGACCTCGTCGCGCCGTCCGACATGATGGACGGCCGCGTCGGCGTGATCCGCGAGGCGCTCGACGCCGACGGGTTCGAGGAGACGGCGATCCTCGCGTACGCCGCAAAGTACGCCTCCGCCTTCTACGGACCATTCCGCGAAGCCGCCGGCTCGGCGCCGCAGTTCGGCGACCGGCGCGGCTACCAGATGGACCCGGGGAACTCCGACGAGGCGCTCCGCGAGGTCGGCCTCGACCTCGAAGAGGGCGCCGACATCGTCATGGTCAAGCCGGCGCTGGCGTATCTCGACGTCATCCGGCGCGTGAAGGAAGCGTTCGGCGTGCCCGTCGCGGCATACAACGTGAGCGGCGAGTACGCGATGCTCGCGGCGGCGGCGGCGAACGGCTGGATCGAGCGCGAGCGCGCCGTGCTCGAGACGCTCACCGCGATCAAGCGCGCGGGCGCTTCGATCATCCTCACGTACCACGCGCGAGAGGCCGCGCGCCTCCTGGGCTGAGTGTTGGCGCCGCGGTACCGGCCCGGCCAGCACGCGCTCTTCGCGCCCGCGCGCAAGCGCCGCGTTCCCGCATCGCGTGAGGAAGACGCCGCGATGGTCGAGAAGCTCCGCGCGATCGCGGAAGAGCTCGCCGCGCACTTCGGTCTCGCGTACCAGGCGATCGACGCCGAGGCCGACGGCGTCGTCCAGCACTACGGCATCTGCTACTCCGACGGCCGCATCCGGATCCGCCTGCGCCACGCGACGACCGGCCGCGTTCTCAAGGAGTCGAGCCTCGTCGACACGCTCTGCCACGAGCTGGCGCACCTCAAGCACTTCGACCATTCGCCGCGCTTCCGGCGGTTCCACGAGCGCGTGCTCGCGGAGGCGCGCCGCCGCGGCTGGTACCGTCCGTCCCAGAAGAAGGGCGAGATTCCCGGGGTGACGCTGTGGGAATACCGACGTTGAGCCGGAACGGCGAGCGCCTCTACGCCGACGCGAAGCGCCTCATGCCGGGCGGGGTGAGCAGCCCCGTGCGCGCGTTCGGCGGCGTCGGCGGGACTCCGGTCTTCATGGAGCGCGGGCAGGGCGCGATCGTCGTCGACGCCGACGGCCGTGAGTACATCGACTACCTCGGCTCCTGGGGGCCGCTCATCGCCGGCCACTGCCACCCGCGCGTCGTCGCGGCGATCCGCGACCAGGCGGGGAAGGGCGTGTCGTTCGGCGCTCCGACGGAGCTCGAGACCGAGCTGGCACGGCGCGTCGTCGCGCGCGTGCCGTCGTGCGAGAAGGTGAGGTTCGTCTCGTCGGGGACCGAGGCGACGATGTCGGCGATCCGCCTCGCGCGCGCCGCGACGGGACGCGACGGCATCGTCAAGGTCGAAGGGTGCTACCACGGTCACGTGGACTCGTTGCTCGTGAAGGCGGGCTCCGGCGTGCTCACGCTCGGGATCCCCGGAAGTCCGGGAGTCCCCGGCGATCTCGCCGCGATGACCCGCACGATCCCCTTCAACGATGCCGCCGCGCTCGAGAAGCTCCTCGAGAAGGAAGGGCGCTCGATCGCGTGCCTCATCGTCGAGCCGGTCGCCGGGAACATGGGCGTCGTGGCTCCCGCCACCGGCTGGCTGCAGGCGGTCCGCGAGCTCACCGAGAAGCACGGCGTCGTCCTGATCCTGGACGAGGTGATGACCGGCTTCCGCGTCGCCGCGGGGGGCGCCCAGGCGCTCTACGGCGTCGTGCCGGACCTCTCCTGCTTCGGCAAGGTCATCGGCGGCGGCCTGCCCGTCGGTGCGTACGGAGGCCGCAGCGACCTCATGGACCGTGTCGCGCCCTCGGGTCCGGTCTACCAGGCCGGCACGCTCTCCGGCAATCCGCTCGCGATGCGCGCGGGGATCGAGACCCTCGACATCCTCGGCGAGCCCGGGACGTACGAGCGCCTCGAGGAGGTCTCGGCGCGGCTTCATGCCGGCCTCGCCTCCGCGGCGCGCGACGCCGGCGTTCCCTCCGTCGTGAACCGCGTCGGATCGATGCTCACCGGGTTCTTCACGTCGAAGCCGGTCACCGACTTCACCACGGCGACCGCGTCGGACACCAAGCGCTACGCCCGCTTCTTCCACGCGATGCTCGACCGCGGCGTCTATCTGGCGCCGTCGCAGTTCGAGGCCGCGTTCGTCTCGATCGCTCACGACGACGCGCTCGTCGACAAGACCGTCGCCGCCGCGCGCGAGGCGATGAAGGAATTGAGCTAGGCTATCGTCATGCTCGAGCTCACCTTCCACGGCCACGCCTGCTGGGAGTTCAACGACGGCACGCACCGCGTGCTCATCGATCCGTTCCTGACCGGCAACTCCCTCGCCGACGTCGCGCCGTCGTCGTTCAAGAAGCTCGACGCGATCGTGCTCACGCACGGCCACGGCGACCACATCGGCGACACCGTCTCGATCGCGCAGGCGACGAAGGCGATGGTCGTGTCGAACTACGAGATCGTCGGCTGGCTCGGCAAGCGCGGCGTCGAGGGGCATCCCCTCCACATCGGTGGCGGCCGGCAGTTCCCGTTCGGTCACGTCAAGCTCACGATCGCGCACCACGGCTCGACCGGGCCCGACGGCGAGGCGCTCGGCAACCCCGCCGGCGTCATCCTGTCGATGGGTGGCAAGAAGGTCTACCACGCCGGTGATACCGCGGTCTTCCTCGACATGAAGCTCATCGCGGAGCTGAACGGGCCATTCGACGCGGCGCTCCTCCCGATCGGCGACAACTTCACGATGGGAATCGTGGACGCCGCCAAGGCTGCCGAGCTCATCGACGCGAAGCTCACGATCCCGATGCACTACGACACCTTCGGCTGGATCCAGGCCGACGCCGGTGATTTCGTGAAGCGTGTCGAAGCCGGCGGCCGCAAGGCGCAGATCGTGAAGCCCGGGGAACGGGTGACGTTGAAATAAGGGGACAGCTACCGAATTCTCACCCAAA